>JACQUX010000039.1 GCA_016210045.1 Deltaproteobacteria bacterium
CCCTCTCCCCAAAGGGAGAGGGAGGTGGATGCCCCGCCCCTCGGGGCGGGGAGCGTTCATTCCCGCGGGTTGTAGGGGCATTCGGTGGCCATTTGTTCGGCGAGTTGGCGCCATTTGTCGTTGAGTTGTTGCGGCGGAACGATATGGGCAACGACGTACAAATCGCCGCCGGCGGTCTTGCCGCTGGCCGGCATGCCTTTTCCTTTAATACGAAACCGCTGCCCCGGCGCCGTCCCGGCCGGGATCTTCATCTTGATCCCGCTCCCTTCCAACGTCGGCACGGTCACTTCGGCACCGAGAATCGCCTCATAGATCGTCAGCGGGACGTCGGTCTGCAAATCGGCGCCGGTGCGCGTGAAGCGCGGATGCGGGCGCACCCGCACGTCGAGGAATAGATCCCCGGACGGGCCGCCATTGCGCCCGGCCCCGCCTTTACCCGCCACGCGGATGCGTTGACCGTCCGCCACGCCGGCAGGAATCTTGACCGCGATCTTTTCCCGTCGCCCGCCGCGCTCCACTTGCAATTGTCGAGACGCTCCGTGGATCGCCTCCAGGAACTCAATCTCCACCGTCGCCGTGATCTCTTCACCCCGCTGCGCACTCGCATATCCACCACTCCCGCGCGGCCCAGACCCGGACCCTGGACGATCGCGCCGATTCACGCCACCGAATCCGAACAGTTCGCTAAAGATATCTCCCAGGCCTTCGAATCCGGGAATTCCCTCTTCGGCGCCGCGCGGCCCGCGCCCGGTGCGCGTCCGCCATTCGAACCCGCCGCCGGGACCGCCTTGCGCATACGCCTCGCCCAGTAAGTCATATTGTTGCCGTTTTTTCGGATCGGAGAGGACTTCATTCGCCTCGGTGATTTCTTTGAAACGCTCTTCGGCGCGCCGCTCTCCCTTATTCACGTCGGGATGATACTGCTTGGCGAGCCGTCGATAGGCCTTCTTGATCTCGTCGGGAGTCGCGGAGCGGGGAACGCCTAAGACTTGATAAAAATCCTTGGCCATTTTTTTTGCGCGTCAGCCCGCACATTTAATACAGTGCGACTGAATACGGACTCACATTGGCCGGATGATTCGACATCAGTTTGCCGATGTCATAAATAAATTCTTTGCGGGTGTACGCGGAGTTTTCGAACTTTCCGGTATCCATCCGAATCGCGTCGCAGGGACACGCCTCGACACACAGACCGCAAAACACGCAGCGCAGCATATTGATGTTAAAAATCCGCGGCCGCTTCTCCACTTTATTATCGCCAACGTCTTCCGCAACGATCTCGATGCAGTCCGCCGGGCAGGCCGTCGCACAGAGCATGCACGACGTGCAGCGCACGGACTCGTCGGGACGCAGCATCAGCCGATGTTCAGCGCGATAACCCTGCGGCAACACCGGCCGCTGATCGGGGTATTCGATCGTGATCCGCCGATTCATATGCACGATGTTTTGCACCAAGTGACGGCCGGTAATCCAGAGACCACGGACGATTTCGGGCAAATACAATCGTTCCCACCAACTCAAGCGCGCCTCGCGGGCGATCGTATAGACATGTCCCGGCATAAAACATCCTCCGTTAATGCCACTGCGCCCGCCCCGTAGGGGCGTCATGGAACAACTGGCGGATGGGGCGACGGGCGGAGAAGGGTTCGCCCGGATCGAACCAAAATTGCACGGACGGCTCACCATATTGCCAACTGAGCACGACTTCCTCGCCATCCCACCAGGTATAAATGTTCACGAGCCCCAACGTCGCATCGACGATCTCCACGCCCGTCGCGGCCATTTCCTCCAGCAACGCGTCGTATTGGTGACAACGATCGAAATAACGCGTGCGCCAACCCCGAACTTCTTTGACCGCGCGACGCGGCAACGAGACCCCGCGCGCAGTGACCTTGGCGCCTTGCCGCTGCAAATGATATTGGAGACTCACGAGTTCGGAATGCAGCATCGCCAACTGCCGACAATAGTACTCCAACGTCGGGATCAGCCCGTTCGCTTCTTCCAATGAAAAGTAACTGTGTCGACGCATAGAATCCGTTGGAACGCAGTAATACCGAGCACGCGCCAGAACGTCAATGCTCTTACCCCGAACCGCGCGCGTGGGTGATGCCTTGCTGCGCTTGATATTTTCCCTGCTTATCGGCGTACGATACCGCGCAGACGCCGTCGCCACGGAGGAACAGCAGTTGACCGATCCCTTCGCCGGCATAGATCCGCACCGAACGGCCGGCGCTGTTGGCGATCGCGATCGTCGCGTAGCCCTCCCACTCCGGCTCGAACGGCGTCACATAAATCGTCACCCCGCAGCGCGCATAGGTCGACTTGCCGGTCGCAATCGTCACCACTTCCCGCGGAATGCGGAAATATTCGACCGTCCGCCCGATGGCATAGCCCCCGGCCGGCAGTTCAAGGACCGACGTCCGGACCTCACGAAACGCCTCGGGCCCAACCGCCTTCGGATCGAGCACTGCGCCACCGGCCACCGGCACGCGAAACTCATCCGCGATCCGGAAATCGTAGCCGTACGACGATAATCCGTACGAAATCCCCGTCCGCACCTGCGTGTCGACAAACGGCTCGATCATCCGCCGCGTCCGCGCCATCTCCGCAATCCATGTGTCCGGTTGCACACCCATACGGAGTCCTTATATATAATGCCCCACTGATGCAAGGAGATCTACGCCCTACTCCCATCCCGCTGCGCCGCGCCGGCATCTACTTCGCGGCCGGCCTGCTGTGGCTCTATTACCTCTATACGCTGTTCAGCCTCCCCGATGTCAGCCGGCTCCAACACGAACCGCCCCGCCTCACCGCGATGATGCAGAGCGTCGGCGGCGAACTGCATTACGAATGGATGCCGCTCGCGCAGATCGCGCGAACGTTGCAACGCGCCGTGATCGCGGCCGAAGACGATCAATTTTACCGGCACCACGGCTTCGACTGGAACGCGATCCGACATGCCGCGCATATCAATTGGAAACGCGGCCGCTTCGCGAAAGGCGCCAGCACGATCACGCAACAAGTCGCGAAGAATTTATATTTAAGTCGCAGCAAGAATCCGTTCCGCAAATTCAAAGAATTTTTCATCGCGCTCGCACTGGAACGGGAACTTTCGAAGGACCGGATTTTGGAACTCTATCTAAACATCGCCGAATGGGCCCCCGGCGTCTACGGCGCCGAAGCCGCTGCGCAGCACTACTTCAAGCGCCCTGCCCGGGAGCTCAGCGGCCCACAAGCCGCGTTCCTCGCGTCGATCCTCCCCAACCCCGCCAAACTCGGCCGTCGCGGCTTCCACCTTACCCCGCGCGCACTGCTGATCTTGCGGATGATGTAAGAAAGTTGCCTCACTCCGCCGGCCACTGGGCGCGCAGGCCTGCGTGATACGTGCGGTGAGTGAGGACGGGAACGAGGTCGCGGCGAAAGCGGGATGTGTCGCCGCAATAGGAGACTTGACCGATGGTGATAAAGTCGCGGGTCAGTGGGGCGCGGCAACGGAACAGCCACGCGCCCATTTCACACAGCGCTGCGGCACAGCGAATGAGCGCGCCGGGAAGACGCCACGGGCGGGCCGTTCCCCAGCGGTCGCACGCGGCGTCTAGAAATTCTTGCAACGTCGTCGGGGCCTCATCGCCCAGATGATAGATGCCGTTCACAGCGGGCCGCAGGGCCGCAGCGATCGTGGCCCGGAGAAAATCCTCCGTCGCGATCAAGTGGATCCACGTCGGTCGTCGCCACACTCCCAACAGGCGACGTTGCGCCAGCCAGCGCGCCGCGTCGATCATCAAGATTCCGGGACCGTAAACCATACCGATGCGCAAACTCACCGGCGTGGTGGCCGTCTCGGCGGTGCGCGCAAACAACAAGCGCTCCTCTTCCAACCTGGTCTGGGCATGCACCGAGACGGGATGGCCATCTAACCGTCCGGTGGCCGGACGATCCGGCGTCGTGGGACCTTCCACGTGGGGAAACGAAATGAGCACGATTCGCGTCACCCGCGCGGCAAGCGCGACGGTCACGAGGTTCGCAAACCATTGCGTGTTGGTCGTCGGAAGAAACCGTTCCGGACGCGGTGCGAACAACACGCCGGCAAAATGGACGATCGTATCGACCCCGCGAACCGCCGCCCCAAGCGTCGCCGGATCGGCCAAATCCGCCCGGATCGGCTCCACATCGGACGCCGTCGCCACGTCCTGCGGCAACGGCGTCCGATGATACATCAAGCGCAATGCACACGGCTCGCGGAGCATCGCCCGCGCTAAACGGCTGCCGAGATTGCCGGCACTCCCCGTAATCAGGACTCGAGGCACGTTCACCATACAGAACACTGGGAAATCACGTCATTCGCAGCTGTGATGGCGGTTTACGGCGGGCGAGAATGAGGGCTTGGGCGCCGATGAGGGTCGAAACCACGCCGCAAAGACCGAGCGCAATCCATGGGGCATGGACCAGCAGTGAGGAGGCGCTTGTCGCACGCACGACGGCATTGGCAGGCACCGTCGGCGCTACCGCCGGCGCAGCACAGACTACTTTACTAGACAACATCAACAACAATCCGAAGCTGAGCATCCACCACGGCGAATTCAACCGCTCCACTTTGTCCCGCGCCGCTTTGGCCTCCGGATCGCTGCGCCGTTGCACCGGCGCGTAGCGCAACACCGCTCCACAATGCGCACAAAAGCGCGTGCCAGTTTGGCACATCGTGCCGCACTCGGAACAGCGCCGATCATGGCGAATCGCCGGCGGCAACGGCGGCGCCCCGACCGAGCCACCCAAACCGGCCAGTCGATCGGCCAACCGCTGGATCTCTTGTTGATGCTGAATTTGCAACCGATCGGCCTCGACCGCATCGAGCGAGCCGGTCGCCCGATCGAAGGCGATCCCTTCCAAATCCCGCTGCAACAGCAGCATCCGCTCGCGGAGCTGCGCCGCCAGGCCTTCATCGGGGAGCTTCCACCAACCGCGTCGCCACCAATACGGCGCCGTGACCACCAGCACGGCGATCATCGGTACTGCGATGAGCCAATAGAGATGCATCGATTACGCCACCCGCGCGGCGATCGCCGCCACGCGCACACCACGCCGCGGCCAGATCATGATCAACGTCCCTGCACCACACAACGCGGCACCAATCCAGAGGCCACTGACCACCGGTTGCATCCCTAGCTGAAACCGCGCCGCGCCGCCACGGGAATTCCAACCGAGCAACTGGACCGACAGATCGTGCGAAAAGCGCGAATAGATCGCGGGTCCGGCCAGCGTGTCGTCCACGGCGCCCGCGCCACGTGCGGTCACCGCCAACGTCGTGATCACGCGCTGCCCGCGCCGCACAATCAATTCCGCCGCCACGGCCCCACCCACCCCACCTTCCGGCAACTGCAGCCCGGCGAATTCGACGTAATAGGGCCCGATGACGGCGTATTCCCCCGGTTGCAATTGAATACGCACGTCTTGCCGATATAACGCGCCGACACCGGCCGCGAAAATGGCCAACATGCCGAAATGCACCACGTAGCCCCCGTACCGCCGCGGCGCATGTTGAAACAGATTCTGAACCAGCGGCCCTTCCACAGGCTGCGTAGATATGCGCGTAAATCGCCACCACCGCGCCCCGCGCAGCAATTCGCCAAGGATCATCAAACCAGTGATCGCCCCCAAGACGACCGCACTCAATGCGAACCCAGCGCGCACGCCCATACTCCATACCGCGCCACCGGCCAGCAATCCCCCCACCGCCGGCCAACGCAGGCTGCGCCACAACACGCCGCGCGTCGCACGCCGCCACGTGAGCACTGGCCCCACGCCGGCTATTACTACCAGTCCCAACCCCATCCACAGCAACGTCGCGTCTTGTAGCGCCGTCCCGACCAACTCTTCCGTACCCGTGAGCCACGCCCGCACCATCGGCAACATCGTGCCGGACGTCAGCACGCCAACACCGATCAGCAGCAGCACATTGTTCACTAGCAACGCGCCTTCTTTCGAATAGAATGATTCGAGGATCATTCGCCTACCGAGCGCCCGCAACCGTGCCACGATGAAACCACCGCCACCACACAGCGCCAGTAACAAGACACCGGTCAAGTAAGGTGCGACGCGAGCAACCGCCGCAGCATCGGCCGCCGGCCCGCCCGCCATGCTGACCGCAAATATCGTGAACAACGCGAAGCAGGCCAAGCCCCAAACAATACACCCGTTCCAGCCGCGCCACATTCCACGCCGCTCCTGTACTCGTAATCCATGTAGTAGCGCCGTCACCGTCAACCACGGCAGCAGCACGGCCCGTTCCATCAATTCACCGTTCCAGAAACTCCCGCCGCCGAGCCGATAATACGACCAATGCATCCCACAAAAGAGTGCGACGCTGAAGCCCACCCAACTCCCCAACACCCAACGCCGCAGCAACGCGAGCCAGCCGGCATCCATTTCCACATCGCACCACCCGGAAATGACAAACGCGCCGGCCACCACCGCGGCGCCACAGCCGAGCCATACCGCCACACGCTGCACCAACAACTGTGGCGCTCGCCAAACGCCCGGTAACGCCGTCGTATCGATGGCAAACGGAGACGTCGCCCACAGCAGCGCCACCGCGAGACTACCGACCACCAGCATCAGCACTGCATTCACGACCGGCAAATGGCGCGGATGATGCCGTTCCAATTGACGACTCGCCGCCACGCAGAGCCACGCCACTACCGCGACCCATCCGAGCAGCCCGCCGACAACACTATTCCACGCCGCCAACAACGGCGCGTACCACGGACCAGCCGCCGCCTCGAAAAAAAACGGCGCGACACTCAGCGCCTGCGCCGCTGTCGCCAACAAAGCGATCACGTAAATCGCCAACACGCCGGAGCGGAACGAACGCGCATCGCGATAGCGCGCGCCGAGCCACGTCATACCGAGACTGTACAGGGCGACGGAAGGAATCAGGAGCAGGCAGCTGGTCCCAAACTCAGCAGTCACGCAACCGCTGTAATGCGCCCCCACGGATCTGTCAAACAATGCAAACGCTGAAAAGTCATCATGCACCTCTCAGTATCATAGCGGACCGCTGAATTTTTAAAAATATTTTACCGCCTTTCGCACACACATCAACTTATCCACAGCGGGGTATTTTTTTTGAAACATTTTATTCAGCAGATTCCACGCGCATTTCCGGTCGATCCATTCCAGCACCCATTGCCGGCCACAACAGCGCGTGGTCTAGGTAATCTCGTAATTAACGCAGCGTTCTTTGAGAACTGGAGAGTTCATCGTTTAGGGGGGCGACCGACCTGATCGCTGATCCCCCGTTAGGAAGTCCTCGTGTGACGTCTGAACCACCGCTGTCGTGTCGTAGCAATGCGGCCGATCGGTGGGGGCGAGTACCAAGACGAGCACTGGGACTGAAGGGATCAGGACACAGCGGTGCGAACGTCAGAATGGGGGCCGGAAGTACCGTAAGGGAACCGGCTATCCCCGACGGATGGAATCCGCGCAGAGGCACGGAACGGCTGGCCGTAAGGGTAGCCGCAAGAAGCCTGTACGTGGTGGGGGCTGGAAGCAGTCCCTAGAGACAGTCGGGAAAAAGACCATAGAGGCGGGGAATTTCATGGGAGGAATGGCGACAAAAGTCGAGCATCCCACTCGGCAGAAGCCGCCGGCTACTTTTCGGAGCACAACGCTTCGAAGCGGAGCGCCCTGCCGCAAGGCGGGTCGCAAACCACATGGGAGTATGAGGCCACGAAAGTGGTCCTACTTCGAGAGGTGGCTTGTCAGAGACTCCGAAGAAACGCGCCCAAACCCTAAGCGATGAGCTCGCAGTTCTCAAAAGAGGCAGTGGGGGATTTCAAAAGCCCTCGGTGGAAACACCGAGGGTTTTTCTTTTTGGAGTCCCTGATAAAGCCGAACATTGTCACTACTCACCGATCGGCTGCGCTTTTTGACGTTAACTCATTGTGAACGCGTTTGTTTTCACTACACTTCGCATACGATTCATCTTATCCACAGCGGGTATAATTATTTTGCAAATATTATTTTCCATGACTGGCGCAGGTTTGCCGACAGATATCCACAGCACCCGTTGCGGCACGTAACGGGCCATGGTCTAAGTCCATCATCAGAAGTGGACGGGCTCTTTGAGAACTTGCTGGCTCATCGTTTAGGGAGGCGACCGAACTGATCGCTGATCCCCTGTCAGGAAGTCATCGCGTGACACCCGAGCCGTAGTTGCCAAGCCGCAGTGATGTGGCCGGGGCTGCGGGGGCTGCACCAGGGAGAGCGTCGGGACTGAAGGGATCAGGATACAACGGGCGAAACATCAGAATGGGGGTCGAAAGTACCGCAAGGGAAACGACTATCGCCGCCAAATGGAATCTGCGCAGAGGTCAGTGCGTGGTCCCCTGCAAGGGGGGCTTCGACAAGCCTGAACGCAGTGGGGTCTGGAAGCGGACTCTATATGTTGGTGGGGAGAAGACCATAGAGATGGGGAATTCCAAGGGAGGAAAGGCGGCAAAAGTCACGCGTCCCACGTGGCAGAAGTCGTCGGCTGCCGGGGTGGGTAGAAACCTTCGTAGCGGGGCCCCTCGGGGAAGACCGAGGGAAGCTAACTGCAAGGAAGGATGCGGCCCCGAAATGGGGTTCGACCTGACCCGGCTGCTTGAACAATACTTCGAAGGAACTCGCCCTTTCCTAAGCGATGAGCCAGAGGTTCTCAAGAGACATTGAAGACGTAGGTAGTACAGAAGACCTCGGTGAATACACCGGGGTCTTCGGCGTTGTTGGTGGCATTATCCGAAATATTGCTTGACGTATAATGTTCGACTTGCCTAGAGTTCGCGCCATGGCAGACACAACATCCCCGTCACATTCCGAATTAACCCCACACCCGGTGGCCACCGCATTTGCCCCACCAGCGGAGTCCACAGAAGAAGCGACTTCTCCGGGCGAACATCCGACGATCACCGAACCCGTGATCGCGCAAACTCCGGTTGCAAGTAAGCCAACACAGAAACCACGACCGAAACGAACGCGCAACGCCAACGGGAGTACGACACACAAAAATTCCCGCGTCGTCACCAATGTTGCCGTAACGGAAGCGACCGATGCCCCAGTCGACCTGCTCGACCGCTTCGAACGTGGCTGGGAAAATTTGAGCACCCGGGTCGGTAGCCAAACGCTCAATGTCGCGATGGTCGCCGGGCTCGTCATCATCATTGTAATGGCGAACTGGATCACCGCGACGCCCAGCACGCCGGAGCCGGTAGCACGCCCGCTGACCGCCGCTGTCACCAGCACCACAACGGCAGCGGTTGCAGTCCCAACTGTCGCCACGACTTCAACGACCGATACAACGGCCGCGACGAACACGCCGAACGATACCGTCACGCTGGCAACGAATGCGGCGGCAACGACTCCCCCCGCCACTGAGACTGCCACGGCCACCACTACCGCGACCACCGACATTCCGACAGCAGCAGCACCAGCGCCAGCCACGACTCCAACTGCGATCGCATCAGCTACGGCCACACCCACCGCAACGCCGACGGCCACAGCCAGCGCCACGGTCAGTCTCCCCGTCGCCGCCGCCGTCACGACGGCACCCAGTAATGCGACGGCCAGTCCGACCGCAGCGACAACGCCGCCGGCCACAGGAACCGACACGGCTCAAGCTGTCGTAACACCGCCGTCCCCTGCCACGTCCACCTCCACAGCAACGACTGCGACCACAGTCACACCGGAACCTGTAACAGCCACCGCCGCGACAACAGCCGCTCCCACCGCACAGCCGACGGGCATCAAACTCCAAGCGGGCAATGCGATCACGGCCGAATTAAATCCGCTGCCGAACGCCACGGAAAACTCCGTCGCCACGGCCGCTGCAAAAACGGCCCCGCCGCCCACGAAAGCTGCGACGACATCAAAACCGACACCGACCAAGACTGTGGCTACACCCGCAGTCAAACGGACCACGAAGGTCGGCGCATCGCGGTATACGCGCGAAATCGCGCGCCTGCGCCGTGATCGCACCGCGTATGAACAGGAATTGAAGAAATTAGGCGGCGTAAAAGGCCGTCCCGATCCGTTTACCAGCGGTGGACCCAAAGACCTCGACAGCGAAGCCGCGCGGATGCAATATCATCGGGCGAATACCAGCAGCACCGCAATCCGCACCACCACAATCCACCCAGCCGCCCAACCCCCGGCACCAAAAAAATCAAAGTAGCTTATTGGCACCTCTAATAATCCAATGATCGGGGACCTTGAAGAATGCCCCAGCTGCTAGGCGCCCGCGGATCCGCGACCGGAGCGTACATGGTAGTACGTGAGGATCGCGGCTCCGTGGGCAACAACGCAGATGGGGTATTATTCGAGGTCCCCTTACAGTAACGCGATCCAGTTGACTTGCCGTGTACTTCCCAGCTCATCACGACGGAACGAAGCGAAGTCGCCTTGATGCGTCACCGTGGAGACGTCGGCCGCGCCAATCGCATCGGGCATGATCCCTGACCGCAGCAACGCCTGCCACGCCAACGTCGGCAGGTCGAGCTGCCACCGCGTCGCTGCCCCGCGCCCAGTGCGACTGAGTACGCCGGCCGCGATGTCGTGCCCACCGGCCCGCATCGCCTCGATCACGTGTCGATCGACTTCATACTCCGCGCCACGAATCGCGGGACCAATCGCGGCCTCGATCCGTGCTACCGAGCCACCGAACCGCTCGCACATCAGCTGCACGGTATTCGCGATCACGCCGGCCGCCAAGCCTCGCCAGCCGGCATGAATCGCCGCCACCACGCCACGCACCGGCTCATACAGCAACAGCGGCACGCAATCCGCCGTGCGGACCATGCACACGACTCCAGGTGTCGCCGTGACAAAGGCATCGGCCACCAAGACCATGCGTGGCAATGGCGGCGTCAGATCCATCGCGATCGGACTATGCACTTGTCGAGTGGTAGGAATAGACCACGAGTCCTCGTGCGCATTCCGCAAATACGCCTCCACACTCACACCGCGCGTCCCAAAGCCATGGCACACCGGCCTCCCGGACCAACGCGCATATTGATACACGCGTCGCCGCTGCAGCAGCGTCGGCATGACGAGATGCGCGCGCCACAACGGTGCAACGCGGGCCGCTGGTCGGCGTCGCCCGGATGGCTTGCGGATCCCCGATGCCACGGATTTATGTCGTGGACTCAACACAGCCTCGTAATTGTCGACTCAGCCATTCCAGATCATCGGGCAACGGCGCGCTCCATGTCATGGCTTGGCCGGTGCTCGGATGGACCAACTGCAACCGCCACGCATGCAATGCCGGACGATCCAACTCGCGCCCATAGGCCTGCCACGATTTCGGCAGCCGGGTGACACTCCGCGTCCCGCCGTACACCGGATCTCCCAACAGCGGATGCCCCACGGCCGCAAAGTGGACGCGAATTTGGTGCGTCCGCCCGGTCGCCAAATCGATTTCGACGCACGTCGCATGTTCCGCGAAACGCTCCCGCACGCGCCACCGCGTACACGCGCTCCGCCCGCGACGCGCATGGGTCGACATCCGCTTGCGATCCGTCGGATGCCGCCCGATCGGCAGTTCAATGACCCCTTCCGCCGCGACGTGTCCATAGCAGAGCGCAATATACGTCTTGCGCACGACGCGCGTCGCAAACTGTTCAACTAAGTGCCGATGCGCCGCTGCCGTGCGAGCGACGACCATCACGCCCGACGTCCCTTGGTCCAAACGATGCACAATCCCGGGGCGGGAGACTTCGCCATCCACCGGCAATGCACCGTAGCGCGCCACCAACGCGTTGACCAATGTCCCATGCGGACGTCCCGCACCCGGATGCACGACTAATCCGGCCGGTTTGTTGATCACGACCAACGCGGCGTCTTCATAGAGGACATCCAACGACATCGGCTGCGCAATGGGAGGATGCGCGACAACGGCAGGCGCCGGCGGCCGACACACAATGCGCTGGCCCGCACGCACTGTCAGTTTGGCCTTGGAGCGGGCGGCATCCACCGTCACACTCCCTGCATCGATGGCGCGTTGAATCGCGGTGCGAGAAAATTGAGGCAGTTGGCGCGCTAAGTACCGATCGAGACGTTCACCCGCATCCGCCGCAGTTACTGTAAAAATCAGATCATTCACGGTCGTTGGTTAAAGCACATCGGCGGTGATTGCGACACTCCGAACACGGTGCACGGCTTTCTGCTGCGGAGCGCGATGCTCCCTCCTCGGTCGCATCGCGATCATCGCTACCGCGGGCCACGGCTCCGCTGCCGCTTCGCCGCCCTTACTCCCGCTCCACATGCCAGCGGCTGGCGTCAACGACGGTCAAAAAAGGTTGCCATTCGGTATAGCGATACCGACGGGCACCGAGATCGAAAAACGGGAGCGACGTGGGACGATACGGTTTGCGCAACAACCGCATTCCCGCCTCGTCGGGAGTAAACCCGCCCTTGCGCCGATTACAGTGATGACAACTCGTGACCACATTCTCCCACGTCGTCCGCCCCCCTTGGCTGCGGGGCACGACGTGATCGAGATTGAGGTGTTCACTGGAAAGATGTCGGCAGCAATACTGGCACTGATATTTGTCGCGCAGCAAAATATTACGCCGCGAAAAACGGATCCCGCGACGCGGGATGCGGTCATAGGCCACGAGCAATACGACGCGGGGGATGCGGATGAAACATCCGACCAGACCTAAACTTTCGTGATGCGAATCGGGATCGAGACTGCGCCAATGTTCGAAGGAAAACGTGCGATAACTGCGGTCGACCGCGCGGACAATGCCTTGATAGAGCATGCACATCGCGCGCTGCAGCGTCGTGACGTGCACCGGGAAATACGCACTATTCAAAACCAGGACATCACTCGCGATCATATGTCCTCTAGGGACTATCGTACAAAATTCGTGCCGCGCCTGTCAATCAGGGGCTTGCGATTCGACTGGCTTTCGCGCGTGGCTTTTCCTATGGAGCGGTCATGTTGCCACCAACGGCGGGAGTCTTTCCGTTTCTTCATGGCGTGTATCCGGAGATGTACCGTCGACGTCCTTGGACGATGCGGCAGTATGCCGGATTCGGCACTGCGACGGAGTCAAATCAGCGGTATCGGTATCTGTTGGCTCAAGGCGTGACTGGCCTCTCGATCGCGTTCGATCTCCCGACGCAGCTCGGGCTGGATGCCGACGATCCGCGGGCCGCAGGCGAAGTCGGCCGTTCCGGCGTTTCGATCTCGACGTTGGCGGATATGGAGACGCTGTTCGATCAAATCCCGCTCGACCAAGTCTCCACCTCGATGACCATCAATGCGACGGCCGCGATCCTACTGGCGATGTATTTAGTAGTTGCAGAACAACGGGGTGTATCGCCCGTCGCGTTGTCCGGCACGGTGCAGAACGACGTGTTGAAGGAATTCGCCGCGCGCGGCAATTTCATCTATCCGCCCGCCCCTTCGATGCGACTCACGACCGATGTCATCGCCTATAGCGCTACGCACTTGCCGAAATGGAATCCGATCTCAATTTCCGGCTACCATATGCGCGAAGCGGGTTGCACCGCGGTGCAGGAAGTGGCGTTCACGTTGGCCAACGGATTGGCCTACGTGCAGGCCGCGGTGGATCGTGGGCTGGAGATCAACGCTATCGGCCCGCGCCTCTCGTTCTTTTTCAATGCCCATAACAACTTTCTGGAAGAAATCGCGAAATTCCGCGCCGCCCGCAGCTTGTGGGCTGCATTGTTGCGAACACGTTTTCACGCCGACGACGCTGCGTGCCGACTCCGCTTCCACACCCAAACGGCGGGCTCGACACTGACCGCCCAGCAAGTGGGAAACAACATCGTCCGCGTGGCGTATCAGGCGATGGCCGCAGTATTCGGCGGCACGCAGAGCTTGCACACCAACAGTCAAGACGAGGCGTTGGCGTTGCCGACGGAAATCGCAGCGCGCACGGCGTTGCGCACGCAACAAATCCTGGCCCACGAAACAGGCGTCACAGAATGGGTCGACCCACTCGCCGGCTCGTACGTCGTGGAGGCACTGACGGAAAAAATCCAACAAGACGCCCGCGTCTATCTGGAGCGGATCCAACAACTCGGCGGAGCGATTGCGGCGATCGAGTCGGGATTCATCCAACACGAAATCCATCTAGCGGCGTACGCGCACCAACAAGCGGTCGAAGACAAATCAAAACTGGTCGTGGGCGTAAATACGTTGACGACCGAGGAAACCGTGCCAGTCCCCATCTTGAAGATCGATCCACAGATCGAAGTGGCGCAACGGGAACGACTGCGACAATGGCGCACGGCGCGGGATACCGCGACCACGAACGCTGCATTAGAGCAACTGAAGGCCGGCGCGCTCGGCACGGACAACGTCGTGCCACTGATCGTGGCCAGTGTCCGCGCGCGGGCCACGCTCGGCGAA
The DNA here is from genome assembly GCA_016210045.1 of Deltaproteobacteria bacterium. Lineage (NCBI taxonomy): Bacteria > Pseudomonadati > Myxococcota > Myxococcia > Deltaproteobacteria bacterium. The sequence continues at coordinate 14,417 of JACQUX010000039.1, forward strand.
ATCAGCCACGTGCTGCGCAGTGTCTGGGGCGAATATCAAGAACCGGCGTCGCTCTAGCGCGGGATGAAGCTGCAACCACCGCCGCCAAAGTCGAATCCGCCGACAGGACCGCTCGCCGCATCGCCGCTGACGCCGTCGGGCTGAGACCCTGTATCCTGGTTGGCGGCGGACCCTTCCGGCACACCACCTTCTAAGCCCTCGAATCCGACCGTCGGATCACCGACGACCTTCGGGACTTGTTCCCCCGATTCGTTCGGCGGCAACGTGGCAATGGGGGCGTCTGCTGTTCCGACATAGCCGAACGCGACGATCGACTCATCCGTTGTCGCCGCTGCACCGTTGGACGCGCCGCCTTCCGCACCCTTTCCCGTCATCGTCACTGACGCACCATCCGCATCGAGCCCAGTGCCCCCGTTGCCGTCTGGCAATTCCGTTCCACCGGTCCCATTCGTGCCATTGACGCCACTCGAACTACCCCCGACAGCATCCCCGCCCGTCGTCGTGACCACACTCGTGCCCGATGTGACGACGGCTCCGGTCACTTGCAAATCTTTGCTCACTTGCGCCGTGGATTGACTACAGGCCCCGCCCGCATCGCAAGTCACGGCCGTTGCGGTCACCGGCCACGCCACGCTGCCGGCCTCGGCATGCGCTGTCGGCAAGAATAAATCCCAGACATTCCAACTCGTCGGGACCTCGGCGGGGACATGGAAGGTGGCGGTATTCCCCTGCACTTCGAAATGCTGACTCACATCGCTGCCGTTGGCATCGGTGAATGACCACGTCGTAGCTAACGTGTCGTCGGTCGGGTCGTTCGTCACTGCTTCGAGCGTAATCAGATTCGTATCCGCGGCCACGGCCGGTGTTTGTAATTGGATAGATGGCGTTTCGTTCCGATTGCGATGACACACCAGGAGGCTCGCTGCCGCTTTTTCGTCCTGCCGTTTCGTAAATAACGCACAGACTTCGTTCCCGCCGAACTTGTCCAAGTTGACGATCGTCACCGCGTGCGGGCTGTTGATCGTATATCGGGCGCCCGCACCGATGCCGTCCAATGGCGCCGCGCCGACGAGCGTTTCTCCAGACACCGTATGAAGTGTCAGTCCGTCGGCGTTTTCGGCAAGCGTCGCCAAGTGCAACACTGCCTCATCGGCAAAGACGACATGATTTGGCAATTTGCCGCCACGACCTTTACTCCCCACCATGGCGCCGACCGCCGCCTTCACCGTCATCGCTTGGCCCGGCTTGGATTCACATTCGAACGTGCCGGCATCAGCAACATCAGCCTTGCCTGACTTCGGCGACTTGCAGAGCTTTCCATCGCTGCTCATGATGAATGACTTGGCCCCAACACCCGCCTTGTGAATTGCGACCGCAACGCCTTCCGGCATCGGGCCGATCACATCAGACTCGCAACTCGGAGTCCCGACCACGCCGCTCTCTGCGGCCAATTTCACTACACATTGCACGCGCGCCGTCGGCGCCGGATGCGTCGCATCGTCCGCGCGAGGACCACCCCGTGGCGATCCGCCGAGCGCTTTGGCAACTGCACTCAGCAATTCGATTTGTATCGTGGAGGCATCGAGTAGGGTCGTTTGCACCATCGTCTTGGACTCGGAGAACGCGACTGCATCTGCGACATTAGTGAAAGTCTGCGCCACGACTTGCTTGGTGGGTGTACTGAGGAAGAGATCGAGCCACAGTGCAGCTTTGTCGCAACGCCCCACACCGACGACATCGGAGACGTCGTCAGCGTTCAGATCCCAATCACCGTGCACACTCAACAACTGCGCCTCGCCGGGACACGTATGGCTGAGCGGCAATTTCACTAGCGACAATTGGCAATGTGTTACGCCGGCTTCATCGGTTTTTAGTAGAGCTTGCGCTTCGTCGAGCTGGAAATATTCGTGCGTGCTATAAAAAATCGGCGCGGCACCTTCGCGCGTCACGACACCGCGGATCCCGGCGGGGAAATTCATCTCGCAGGTAATCGGTTGTATCGGCGTCGGCTGCTGAAATTGCAAAAATTGGAAGGCGTAGGCCATTAATGAGTCGTCCTTGCCGCTCCCAACAGCAAAGAGCGCGTCTTGCAGCGGATGTACAAACAGCTCTTCCGCCGTAAAGCCATCCGGGAACAGCACGCCACGGGCCTTGGCACAGTCGAACAACGACGATTGACACGTCGTTGGAGCTGCCCGCGTCGGAGTCGGCGGCATCGTCGTACGGGCAACGGGGCTATCGGTTGCACCACGTTTGCTCCCCGTCGGCGGCACATGCTTTGCGTCGCGCGTGGAGCCACGGTCGTCGTTGCCAAGCTCGGTTGGGGTATGTCCCTCAGATTTAGAACGCTCAGTAGGGACCTGCCGTTGTGGTGCTGTAACAGCCGTTTCATGCACGGAGTCTTGAGAGCCACGCGCCGGCGTTTCTCTTTCCGACTGTTTCACGGAACGGGTCGGTTGCTCGGCCGTCGAAGACTGTTCCGTACGCATCGAGGGGAGTCCAAGTGCGGGCGAACCATCATCACGACTCGGCTGAGTTTCAGTCACAGAGGCACCAGGGATATCACGCGCCGCAGCGGGCACAGAAACCTCGGACGCCGGCGTGGACCTGCCGGCAGGGAGCTGCACCCGCTGCGCAGACGGCGGGACCTGTGGCGCTGCACGATGCACTTCAGCGGATGGCGCAACCGCAGGCTGTTCCGACCGAGTTGGTCCTTGTGCCTCGCTCCGTGCATTTTCGGTGGCGCGCGGCGGCGGCACGGAATCGTGTACCGTTGGGATTGCGTTCTCGCTCGACGATGTAGAGGTCTCCACCGAGCGTTGCGACGGTGGGGCAGACCTCGGAGAGGCTGCCCCGGCGGCTGGGCGCACCACTTCGGCAGATGGGGCAGCAGTGGCGGCAGCGGCCGGAGTGGCACGGACGCCACTACTGGGCACCACCGTTTCAGTCGCTCCCGCGCGCGTCGGCGAAACGGTTTCCGTCAAGCGTTGGGGCGCCGCTACAGCACGCGTCGGTTCCACTGCCGGCGTGCTCGCGGCCGACGTGGGCCGCGTTGGATTCGTCACCGTGCTCGTCACCGGCGTGGGCCGCGTCACGCTCGTTGTCGGCGCGGGCGTTGCGGACGCACTCGCCGCAGCGGCGGACCGCGCCGGTTCCACGGCGGGAGCGGTCGTCGCCGGGACCAATCGCGCGGGCTCAGTTGGCGTTCCCGCTTCCACGGACCGCGTCGTACTGGGCGCCACTGTTTCCGTCGCTCCCGCGCGCGTCGGCGCAACCGTTTCCGTCAAGTGTTGAGGCTCCGCTACAGGCCGCGTCGGTTGCACGGCTGGCGTGGTCGTGGTCGTCGCCGGCGTTGCCGCAGGCCGCGTCTCGCTCGTTGTCGCCGCAGTCGTCGTCGGAACCGGTCGCGCGGACTCAGCGGACGTTACCGCTTCCACGGGACGCGTCGTACTGGGCGCAACGGGCGCCGGCGTTGCCGCCGGACGGGTTGGGCTGGCTGTGGTCGGTGATGTCGCAGCCGACGTCGGGGCGGCCAGTCGCGTCACGCTTGACGTGGTCGCAGGCGCCGTTGTCACCGGTACCGTCGTTGCGGCAGGTCGTGTCGAGCTCGCTGCAGGCGCGGACGTTTCAGACGCGCTCGCCGCAGCTGCGGGACGCGTCGAATTGATTGTGGTCGTTGACGTCGAAGTCGGCGCCGTCGTTGCAGCCGCAGGCCGCGTTTCACTGGGCGTCGTTGCCGCCGGCCGGGTCGAACCGGTCGCGGTCGTAGACGTCGAAGTAGGGGCCGACGTCGAGGCGGGCACCGCGCGGGTCGGAGTTGTCACGGCCGGAGTCGTTGCAGTCGGCGCGGGGTGTACAACCGCAGGCGTACTGGCCGCTGTTTCACTAGATGTCACAGTCTCACGCGCGCCCACCGGGGGAGACAGCAGCATGGCGCCAATCCCGCCACAGAGCATGAGCGTCACGAGCTGTTTTCTTGTAGTGCACATAGTCAATCCCCCAGGTACGGCGTTGTTCCCCCAGCGACAGCAATCCGATCTTGTTTTTGCATCCGCCATGCCAGAGAGCTCCACCGCACGCAGAGGGAAAAAACCAAACGATATTCACTCTACGACCCCCGCCTGCCGCCTATAAGCAAACATTCGCCATGTACATTGTCACCCCGCCATGGATCACTTTGAGAAATTAGCACTGACAATTTCGATCAGCACGCCGCCCGTTTCTTTCGGGTGGAAAAACGCGACGCGATGTCCCTCGGCGCCAAACGCTGTAGGGCGTTGGATCGGCGTAAGGCCCTCGGCTTGCAACGCCGCCACACTCGCATCGAAATCGGTCACGGCATAGGCGATATGGTGCAACCCCGGCCCCCGTTTTGCGATGAAACGCGCGATCGGACTTTGAGGATCGGTCGCGGCCAACAATTCGATTTTGGTCGGACCGACGGCGAACATCGCCACTTGCACCTGTTCACTGGGCACCGTCGTGACATGCGCCGGCGGAACGCCGTGGAGCGCGGTGTAACGCGTTACAGCGGCCTCGAAATCCTCCACCGCAATCCCCACATGATCAAGATGAGAAAATCGCATGAGTTGACGCCTCCGGGCCCGAATGTATAGACCCACCGGCACGCACAGTGAAGTGAAAACGAGGAGAGCCATCATGACGCACCCATCCGCAGTGGAGTTGTTGCAGGCAAAGGGCGCGGAAGCGGCGCAAGGAGGCGGCGAGGCCCGCGTGGCGAAACAGCATGCGGCGGGGAAACTCACTGCGCGCGAGCGGATCGAACAGCTCTGCGACACCGGCAGTTTTGTCGAATGCGATCGTTTCGCCACGCATCGCTGTGGCGACTTCGGATTAGAGGCCCAAAAAGTTCTCGGCGACGGCGTCGTGACCGGCTCCGGCCGAATCGACGGACGGATCGTGTATCTCTTTGCCCAAGACTTCACGGTGTTCGGCGGTTCGTTAGGCGAAGCGCACGCCAAGAAAATCTGCAAGGTGATGGATCTCGCGGTGCAAAACGGCGCGCCGCTGATCGGACTGAACGATTCCGGCGGCGCACGCATCCAGGAAGGCGTAGCCGCGCTCGGCGGCTATGCCGAAATTTTCTACCGCAACGTGCAGGCCTCGGGCGTAATCCCACAAATTTCCGTGATCCTGGGACCGTGCGCCGGCGGCGCGGTCTACTCCCCCGCGATGACCGACTTCACCATTATGGTGGAACAGACCGCGCATATGTTCATCACCGGCCCGGACGTCATCAAGACCGTCACCCACGAAGCCGTCGACAAAGAAAGTCTCGGCGGCGCGCACACCCACATGACCAAGAGCGGCGTGGCGCATTTGAGCGCCCCGAACGACGCAGCCGCGTTGCAACTTGTCCGCACGCTGCTCAGTTATCTCCCCGCGAATAATCTGGATGACCCGCCGAACCGCACCGCTGCGTCTGCGCCCGACGCCCCGTTGCTCGCACTCGACACGTTCATTCCGGAAGATCCGACCAAGCCGTACGACATGAAACAATTAATCACGCAGACCGTGGATGACAGCGAATTTTTCGAGATCCACGCCGAATATGCCATGAACTTGATTGTCGGTTTTGCGCGCTACGGCGGCCGCGTCGTCGGCGTCGTCGCTAATCAACCGCGCGTGCTGGCCGGATGTCTCGACATCGACGCTTCGGTCAAAGGCGCACGCTTCATTCGGTGTTGCGACGCGTTCAACATCCCGCTCGTCACCTTCGTGGACGTCCCCGGATTTCTCCCCGGCACGACGCAAGAATTCGGCGGTATCATCCGCCACGGCGCCAAACTCCTCTATGCCTATTGCGAGGCTACGGTGCCGAAGATTACCATCATCACGCGCAAGGCCTACGGCGGCGCGTACGACGTGATGAGTTCGAAACATATTCGCGGCGATGTGAATCTCGCGTATCCCACGGCCGAGATCGCCGTGATGGGCCCCGACGGCGCGGTGAATATTATTTTTCGCGAAGAGCTGAAACAGGCGAAAGACGGCACAAAACGGCACGCCGAACTCGTAGCGCAGTATCGCGCCACATTTGCAAATCCATACGAGGCCGCAAAGCTCGGCTACATCGACGACGTGATCATGCCGTCCGCCACGCGGATCCGCATCCTGCATGCGCTGGAACTGTTGGCCAATAAACGGACACAGCGCCCCGCCCGCAAACACGGAAATATTCCACTATGAAACGTACGCCGCCACTGCGCCGCCCACTCCGCCGCCTGCTGATCGCCAATCGCGGCGAGATCGCGGTGCGGATTATTCGGGCATGCCATGAACTGGGCATTACGGCCGTTGCGGTCTATTCAGACGTCGACCGCGATGCGTTGCACGTCCAACTGGCGGACGAGGCGTATCCGCTAGGACCCGCCGCGCCGCGGGAGAGTTATCTCTGTCAGGAAAAAATCTTGGGCGTGGCACAACGCGCACATGTGGACGCAGTGCATCCTGGCTACGGCTTCTTTGCGGAGAACGCCGATTTTGCGGCTGCCGTGGAGACCGCGGGATGCTGTTGGGTCGGACCGGCGCCGCACGTCATTCGCACGCTCGGCGCCAAGACCGCAGCGCGCCAATTGGCACAGCAAGCGCACGTCCCGATTGTCCCCGGTACCACGACGCCGCTTCGAACCGCCGCCGAAGCCGCAACAGCGGCCGCAACGATCGGCTATCCGGTCCTGCTCAAGGCCACTGCGGGCGGCGGCGGCAAAGGGATGCGGACCGTCGCGAACACCGATGACTTGGCGCGCGCATTTGCACTCGCCCAAGGCGAGGCGTCGAGCGCGTTTGGAAACGGAGATCTCTACGTCGAAAAACTGATCGTGGCGCCACATCACGTCGAGGTGCAGATCCTGGCCGATCACAATGGTCATGTGGTGCACCTCGGCGAGCGGGAGTGTTCAGTGCAACGGCGGCACCAAAAAGTGATCGAAGAAACGCCGTCGCCGTTCCTGACACCCGCGACCCGCGCCGCCATGACCACAGCAGCCGTGCGATTGGCGCAAGTCGCCGGCTACACCAACGCGGGCACCGTCGAATTTCTAGTCGACGCAGAACAACACTTTTATTTCCTGGAAGTGAACACGCGGCTGCAAGTCGAACATCCGATCACGGAACTCGTGACTGGACTCGACCTCGTGCAACTCCAACTGCGGATCGCGGCGGGCGACGCCTTGCCGTTCACGCAAGCCGATATCGTCGCACGCGGCCATGCACTGGAATGCCGCATCTGCGCCGAGGATCCGGCGCACCACTTCGCCCCCTCGCCAGGCACGATCGCGGGGCTCCGCGAACCGGCAGGGCCTGGCGTACGGTGGGAAAGCGGCGTCGCGGCCGGATACACGATCCCGATGGAATACGATCCGCTGTTGGGCAAGCTCTGCACATGGGCGGCGACTCGCGACGCAGCGATCGCGCGGATGCAACGCGCACTCCACGAACTGCAAGTGCACGGGACCACTACGAACACCGGCATGTTGACCGCCATCTTACGCCATCCGGACTTCCGCGCCGGACAGTATGCAACTGACTTTTTGACACGATACGGCGACGCGCTGCTGGCCGCAACATCCGTTGCAGCACCGGAGGACGTCTGGCTGGCCGCCGGGATCGCCGGCGCACTGGCGATTGCCTCAACCGATGACCAACGCCCGGCAAAATCTCGTTGGCGCACCACCGCCCGTCAGGAAGGAGTGCAACGTGGCCCAGTGGTTTAACGACGGCGCCGCATCGCAGTGGGTCCACGTCGTGCGGCGCGGTCAGATCTGGCACGTGCGCGTCGGCGACACGGAACACACCGCCGAGCTGCTCCGCTGGTCCCCGCCCCATCTCACACTGCGCACGTCGCACGGCCGCGTCATCACGTGCTGCGTCTCGACGCGCGCCAAGCGCACCGAAGTCACCCATCAAGCAACCACATACCGCTTGGCGCACACCCACCGCGGTGCCCACGATGGCGCCGCTTGCGCGTCCAACGGGGAAATCCTCGCCCCGCTCCCCGGGCGCATCATTGCGTTGTTGGTGGAAACCGGCGCACGCGTCCAACGAGGACAGCCCGTGTGCGTGATCGAAGCGATGAAGATGCAAAACGAGATCCTCGCCCCGAGCGACGGCACGGTCCAATTCATCGCCGTCAACCTCAGCGCCACGGTCGAAGGCGGCACGCTGCTGATGAAGATTGGGTAGCGGGGACTGCGGTTACTTATCCCACGGCCAACAACGTGGAAAAACTCGGATGACGATAACCGGGAGAGGTCAGGAGTTTGCGGGCGCTCTCTTCGACACGGCGCTCGGCCGCGTGGGCCGCGTGTAAAATCGCCGCGCGGGTCTCGACGTCATAATATTTGAGTGTCTTCATTTGGCGTCGCGTGCGGCGATTTTTTTCTAAGCGCGTGAGGAATTCGGCCAGCGGTGTGACTTCGTATCCGAGTTGATACAATGCACGGCCGGCATACGCGTCGGCCCCGGCCTCTTCTTCGCGCCGCAGCTCGAAGAGCTCTTCCCAGCTTAAATGCGACCAATCCACGCCGCGCGGCAATTCACTCACCATGTGGCCCCATTCATGCGCCAAGATCCCAGCGATCACCGCTTCATCGCCTTCGCAGGCCTCCAGGAATTCCACACCGACGTAGACGTTGTCCTCTTCGTCGACGGCCGCGATCGTATTGTGGGCCGCCAAGATGTTGCCGCCCCGCTTGCGGGAAACAGTCGCCAACTTGCGGCGAATGCGGTCGAGGAGTCCACCTTTGCGGAACATCGCAGCGATTTTCGGGGCTAACAATGCGGGATCGGCAAGCTTCGGGACCGGTTCACCGAGGGCCTTGCGCACCTCGGGGTGGGTGGCCAACGGCCGACCGCCCTCCCCCACCCGACTCATCCAGCGCGGCGGAAGGCTCAACAATCCAGTTTCAACGCGTGGTACGCTCACACCAGCTCCCTCTCATGATTATCGGCCATTGCCAAGCCGAGGTTGCGTCGGGCTTGACACCGGGGTCGTGTACCTGGACGCAACTTTTTCTCGCGGTGGGTCGATATATATTGTAGGCACCTTGCCAAGGAGACGCACCATGGGCGTCGGACCAGCGGCGTGTTTGGATCCCAAAAGCACGCTCTACGAAACGAAGGAATGTCAGAAGATCCGGACACCCAAGCCACAGGAGCAGTTCGACATTATCTTCCGCCTGTGTCCTCCGGGGTTCGGGCCTCGGAAGGGTAATTCATCGCGCCGAGGCCAACCGAAACAACCCCACTGGCGCTTCTCACCGGAACAACTCGAACGTCTGCTGCGGGAATTGCGTAAAAACGAAAAAAACTATCCGCGCACTTTCAGTGAACGGCCGAAGCGGCTTCACGGTCAAGACGTGTAGTATAGACATCAAGATTTGCGATGACGCATGACCCCATAAGAAGGCTCTTCCGGAGGCACAAAGCGCGAGACTGACTCGACAGCTTCAACTCAATCCAAAATGATTCTTGATAGACTTCGAGTTTTTCAAATTGAAATGCCAAGCTATTTTCTATTCTCCATTTTCTATTTTCCCGATTTTCCGCCCTCGATACAGCACAGAACTTCCGAAAATAGAAGAATGGAAAATAGAAAATGGAGGACGATTTTCCTGGCGGAAAATCGTTGCGCGCCCGGAGAGACTCGAACTCCCAACCCTCAGGTTCGAAGCCTGATGGACATTACGGGGGCTCGCGTCGCCCCCTCCAGTGGCAAAGCCACTGGAGCCTCCCCTTCAACGCCGCACGTGCGGCTGCTCAATACTTTTCTGCGCCCATTCATAAACACATTTCGAACTGAACATTTCAAGGAAATTATGGCCTTCACGCCGCTCGTGCCCGCCATTCGCGAACTGTTGGCCCCACAGGCCGCCTAATTTGGCCCACGTGGCGCGATGCCTGTCCAACTGGAAGCTGACCCCCCAGCCCATCACCATCCTGAAAACCCTTTCCGGATCGGAAACACTCCGCAGTTTTCGGCCAGCCCGTAATCTGGGGCATGGAGGACAGTTTTGCCGAAATTCGGGAGTCCATCGGGAATCATGCTCCCAATGATTCCGACCAAGAGCTGAATGAGAGTGCCCTCAGCCTGCTCGGGTTTTTCGAACTGCTTCTACAAATTGACAAGGAACAAAAGGAAAAACGTGATGAAAATCTCCGAAGTGAATATCCAATTCATCAAGCCCGCTGACGGGCTGATCGGTTTTGCCAGCATCGTCATTGATGACGCATTTTATCTGGGCTCCATCGGGATCCACCAGAAGCTTGATGGCACCGGTTATCGCCTGACCTATCCCACAAAGAAAAGCCCGCTGAACAGTCGCCCCATATTTCATCCGATCAACCGGGCCATCAGCCAAGCCATCGAGCAGGCGATTTTTATGAAACTGAAGAACGTAATGAGCAAAGTCTATGATCGATACGATTGTGCTGACATTGCCTGAAGGCCACTTCAGGATCCTGGACTACGACAAGTTCACCCCTTCCGCCCGTGGCCTCTTTGAGCCGCCGTTTTACAGACTTGGAAAGGGTGGTGTCATCCGTTGCATTCAAAACTCCACCAAGGAAGACCGGCTTCGTGGCCGTTATCGTCCAAGGTTCACTGTGACCAAGCGCGTAATAAGCGGGCGACCATCGGTCTCCCTACGGATTGAATGCTCGATTCCCAAGCTCCTGTATGGGAATAATTTCACCGAAATTACCCCTGAAGACCAGTTGCAAATCAGGACCGGCGACAGCTCCTTGTTCGACAATGGGTTAGCTGAAAGCATGGGTCTGTTTTTTGCCCATTCTCCGGGAAATTCTGTTCTCTCCGCCATCCACTATTCCAAGAATATCATCCTGCCCAAACACATCACCGCCTCGATGGTCATTTCGGAGCTGGGCAAGTTGAACCTGACCAAGCGGCTGGACCTCAACAAGACCGACTACCGCAACGAAGGTCACGCAGTGCGATTCCACGCCAACAGTTACGAGGTGGTGTTTTACGATAAGATCAAAGATCTGGAACAGGCCCGCGTCAGCGAAAAACGGGCGATTGAAAACGACAACTGGGTTCAGGTTGGAATGTTAAAAGATGGTGGTTTACCGATAGGGTTGGAGGTCCTGCGCATGGAGGTGCGGCTCAACACCCGACGGAAGATCAAAAGCCTGTGCGAGAAACTTGGGTTGCCACCACCACAAACACTACACGATGCCCTGCGGCGGCATATTGCCCAAACAATCCTTCTTCACTTTTGGGACTTAATCGAGCGGGAATTGAATGTCGTGTCGCTGTCGCAACATAAGCCGGAGAATCTATTCCAGGTCCTGACCAGTGGTGGGATGAAGCCGGCAAAGGCGCTTCAGGTTTTAGGCGGGCTGTCCCTGATTCAGTCGGTCGGAATTCGTGGCCTTCGGTCCCTTTTGGGGAAGACATCAAATCGGACATGGCAACGGCTCGAAAAGAACATAGAGAAATGCCCGATTTCCGGGAGTACAAAGGTCGAAATGATGCGCCAAATCCGGGAATCTTTGATTGAGTTTTCTCCCGTAAAATTATATGGTTGCGACTCTCAAAATTTTGACGGGCAAAAGGATGTAATGAATTGATATGAAACTCCAAGACAACGAAATCCGCGACATCATCAAATACCTCGAGGCTGGCAAACCCTTGCCGGAGCAATATCGCTTTTTACTCTTTGAAGATAAACGCGAGGTAGAACTGGTTTGGAACGGCAAGACCGATGAAGTCTGCAATGTTGTCCTGCCGTTTCAGTCCATCGAGCAGGTGGATGAGCCCCGAACGGAAACTGGGGCTCACAAAAAGGAGCTACAATTTGGCCTGTTCGACACGCGGGGCCGTCAACTGAAAGGCTGGACCAATAAACTTATCTGGGGCGACAACAAGCTGGTTCTTTCCAGCCTCAAAAATGGTCCGCTCCGCAAGGAAATCGAAGATCAGGGTGGCATCAAACTGATCTACATTGACCCGCCTTTTGATGTGGGGGCGGATTTTTCGATCAATATTGAAATTGGTGATGAGCAATTCACCAAGGAGCCTTCGGTTCTCGAAGAGCTGGCCTACAGGGATACCTGGGGGCAAGGGACCGACAGTTTCATTGCCATGATTTATGAGCGGCTTTCACTCATGCGCGATCTGCTCGCAGAAGATGGAAGTATTTATGTGCATTGTGATTGGAGGGTGAACTCGTTTGTCAGGATTATTTTGGAAGAGCTATTCGATTCAAAGAATTTTCAGAACCAAATAACCTGGAAAAGAATCTTTTCTCACAGCGACGCACACCGTTTCGGTGTTGTTGATGATACGATATTCTTTTTTTCAAAGTCCGATTCATACATTTTCAACAAGCAGTTCAAGCCTCATTCAAGCACCTATATTGAGTCACACTATGGGCAGAAGGACAAGGATGGACGACCCTTCAGATTAGTTACGCTATCAGCGGCCGGACCAGGACCAGCGAGGAAGTTTGGTGATAAATGGATTGAACCACCTAAAGGTCGGCACTGGGCTTGGTCCCAAGAAAATATTGATGAAGGATTAAGAACTGGGAAACTTGTTTTTGCTTCAACAGGGCAGCCGAATATCAAGCAATATTTAGATGATACTAAAGGAACTGTTATTCAGACCATCTGGGATGACATCCCTCCTGTTAATCCAGTGGCTGAGGAGCGTGTCGATTACCCCACCCAAAAACCCGAAGCACTTCTTGAACGCATCATCAAAGCCTCTTCCAACGAAGGCGATCTTGTTGCCGATTTCTTCTGCGGCTCCGGCACAACACTAGCCACAGCCGAAAAGTTAGGCCGCAAATGGATCGGTTCCGATCTCGGAAAATTCGCCATCCATACTGCCAGAAAGAGAATGATTGGCGTCCAGCGCGGTCTTAAAGACAATGGCAAAAATTACCGAGCCTTTGAAATCCTCAACCTCGGCAAATACGAACGACAATATTATGTAGGTGCAAACCAGAGTCTTCGCGATCAGGAAAAACAACAACAGCTCGCCCAAAAAGAAAAAGAATTTGTCGAACTGATCCTTCATGCCTATCGGGCAGATTCTGTCACGGGCTTCAAGACATTTTTAGGTAAGAAATCCGCCAGACTCGTCGCCATCGGTCCCATCAATCTTCCCGTCACCCGCGACTTCATCAACGAGATCATCAAAGAGTGCCTGGAGAAGCATCTCACTAAGGTGGACGTTTTGGCCTTCGAGTTTGAAATGGGCCTCTTCCCCAATATTCAGGAGGAAGCCAAATCCAAGGGGATTGACTTGGCCCTCAAGCATATCCCGCGGGAAGTCTTCGACAAACGCGCCATCGAAAAGAATCAGGTCGTCTTCCACGATGTGTCCTTCATCGAGGTCAAGCCCCATTTCAAGAAAACTTCCGTTGCGGTTGAACTGACTGACTTCGGCGTCTATTACACCCAGGACTCCATCGACAACGTCGCCGAGGCCTTGAAGAACGGGTCCAACAAAATTACCTTGGAAGCGGGTAAGATCGTGAAGGTCAGTAAGGATAAAAGTGGTATCGTGACCCGCGAAGTGTTGACCAAGAAATGGACCGATTGGATCGACTACTGGGCAGTCGATTTTGACTTCGAGAGCAAAAAAGAAGTGATCCGGATCCAGAATGACCAAGGCGAATGGGTCGAGAACTGGACCGGCGATTACATTTTTGAAAACGAGTGGCAGTCCTTCCGTACCAAGAAAGACCGCTCTCTGGAGCTGAAAAGCGTCTACTTCGAATATCCCAACAAAGGGCGCTACAAAATCGCTGTGAAGGTCGTGGATATTTTTGGGAACGACACGATGAAAGTGATTGAGGTGGGAGTCTAACATGAAGAAATTTGAAGATCTAAAATCTGAAATTGTTGAGAAACTGAAAGAACGGGCACCAAATTTTCAATGCCCGGTCTGTAGTACCTCGAGCACGCCTCATCGCAAACTGATTTTAATTGATGGCTACTTTAATCGACCACTTCAAAAAGAACTCACAGGGGCTTTAGTGATTGGAGGACCAGCTGTTCCGACATTTGGTATCGTTTGTGAGAATTGTGGTCATGTTATGGAGTTTTCCCTTGGTGCCCTTGGATTATTGCAAAAGGAATAGATTGTGGCTGAAGATAAAACAACAATTGAATCATCGGCGAGCGCATCCGATCCACTGAAGTATCCAAAGTCGCCAGATGTTCAAGTGAGCGGATCGGATCTCATGTTGGAATTGATTAAATTTGAGCGCGCTATAAAAAACAGAATCACAATGCCGATGTTAATTGCCATAATTTCGTTATGGGCTCCCTTTTTTACTGCCGATTTTAAAAGTATCCTAAATATTTCTGGGCAACAAATACAAGCTGGCTACCTTGTCCTCGCGGCAATATTAAGTTTTGCTATTCTCAAGCCACTATTCGTCACAGCCTCTCGGGTAATTCCCTGGCTACCATTTTTTAATGAATCGTTTAAGAAATGGAAACGTGACAACGAAAGCAATCCCGAGACTAAAACAAAAGACATTCTCGAAAAATGTTTTTCAAAGGAACAAAAAGACTAATCTATGGCCCTCCACCCCAAATTTCCGCAATCTCCATATGCCATTCTAGATCCAGAACTCCGTTGGTTTCCTGCCGATGAAGCGCTACGCGAAAAAGATTATGGCAAGCTACTACCACCGCTCGTGGCGAAGCTCCGTAAAGAAGTAAAAGCGTGGCGAGATTCCGGATACAAAGATGCCAGTGCCACCAGTTGCGCCCTTCTTAACTGGTGGTTCAAGACTGAGCATTATCTTCCTCAAAGTGACGGCACATCGTTCAAGTTTCAATATTATTTCGCCCAGCGTGAGGCCATTGAGACGATCATTTACCTGCATGAAATTGTGAAAGCCAAGGACAAGTACGACCTGATGCGTTTTGATAGCTCAGAAGTGGTTACGGCTCAAATGTTTCCGGAATCCTGGCGACGCTACGTTGTCAAAATGGCCACCGGGAGCGGAAAAACCAAGACGATGAGTTTGGTGCTCGCTTGGTGTTATTTTCATCGTTATTACGAAGATGCCTCAACACTGGCCAGCAACTTCCTGATTATTGCCCCCAACATCATCGTCTTGGAACGCCTTCGGAACGATTTTGACGGTCTGAAAATCTTCTTTCAAGACCCGGTACTTCCCGAAAATGGCTACGAGGGACGCAACTGGCAGGACGACTTTCAATTGACCCTTCATATTCAGGATAACCTCGGCACCATCCGGAAACATGGAAACATTTTCCTCACCAATATTCACCGCGTCTATGAAAGCTCAAAAACAAATCCATCGGCTCAAGACGAAAACACGATGGAATACTTTTTAGGAACAAAGCCGGCGGGTGCCACCAATGAATCCAAAGTGGACCTTGAGCAAATCATTCGAGACATCAACGAATTGGTTATTTTGAATGACGAGGCCCATCATATTCATGACGAAAAGCTGGCCTGGTTCAAATCGATAGAGGACATTCATAACCGCCTGAAAATGAAAGGCGGTGAGCTGGCTTTGCAGGTGGATGTTACCGCCACACCCCGCCATAACAACGGCGCCATTTTTGTTCAGACTATTTGTGACTATCCCTTGGTTGAGGCCATTCACCAGAATGTTGTGAAGCATCCCGTCATTCCTGATGAAGCCAGCCGTAGCAAGCTTCAGGAGGAGCAAAGCTCGAAGTTTACGGAGAAGTACCGGCAATACATTCACCTGGGTGTGATCGAATGGCGCAAGACTTTTGAGGAACACGCGAAGGTTGGGAAAAAGGCCGTTCTCTTTGTAATGACGGATGACACCAAGAATTGTGATGAAGTTGCCGAGTATCTTTCCGGCACCTATCCTGAATTTCAGGCAAAGGATTCTATTCTCGTCATTCACACAAAAAATAATGGTGAAATTTCCGAGTCTTCAACGGGCAAGAACAAGGACGAATTAGAAAAGCTCCGGAAACTTTCAAACAATATCGATAAGACCGACAACCCCTACAAAGTGATTGTCTCGGTCTTGATGCTCAAAGAAGGCTGGGACGTTCGGAACGTTACGACCATTGTGGGCCTTCGGGCCTATTCCTCGCAAAGCAATATTCTCCCGGAGCAAACTCTAGGCAGAGGGCTCCGCCGCATGTATTTCGGCCAGGATGTCACGGAATACGTCAGTGTGGTGGGGACAAACGCGTTCATGGATTTTGTCGAGTCGATTCGTTCCGAGGGTGTGGAGCTTGAACGGAGAAAGATGGGCGAGGGAACCGAACCCAAAACGCCAATCGTCATTGAAATCGATCACGAGAATACAAAAAAGGATATTAACGAACTGGATATCGAAATCCCTGTTCTCACTCCCAGGATTTACCGAGAATACAAAAACCTGTCTGATCTAAAAATTAACGAGTTTGGCCATAAAAAAATTCGACTCAAGGAATTCTCGGAAGAGGAAAAAAGGGAAATCGTTTTTAGGGACATTGCAAACGGGGAAATTACCCACCGAACACTGTTCGATTCCAATTTTGTCCCCGACTATCAGAGCGTAGTCGGCTATTTCGCGCAAACCATCAGAAAGGAATTGAGGCTGGTGGGAGGTTTTGACGTGCTGTTTGAGAAGGTCAGAGATTTTATTGTGGGCCATCTTTTTGAAGGTTCAGTCGATT
The DNA here is from genome assembly GCA_016210045.1 of Deltaproteobacteria bacterium. Lineage (NCBI taxonomy): Bacteria > Pseudomonadati > Myxococcota > Myxococcia > Deltaproteobacteria bacterium. The sequence goes on from JACQUX010000039.1 coordinate 31,100, forward strand.
TGAATGACTTAAACACCCTGCGCAATTTATCGGAATTAGAAGCGACAAAAACCATCATTGAAACTTTTAAAAGGGAGATCAATGCGCTGACTGTTTTGGATAAGGGCGAAGCCGAAATCCGAGACACGATCAAAATCAGCAAGTGCCGCCCGTTTATTGCCAAAGACCAAGGTTATTTAATTCCTAAGAAGTCCCCTTTTAACAAAATTATCGGTGATAGCCAATTTGAACTGGAATTCGCCAATTTTCTCGAGGGCTGTGACGATATCGTCTCGTATGTAAAGAACTACTTCGCGGTGCATCTCAAGATCGATTACAAGAATGCGGATGGATTTATTGCCGATTACTACCCTGATTTTGTCGTCAAGAAGTCTCCAAAGGAAATTTGGATCGTGGAAACAAAAGGTCGTGAGGATCTTGATGATGTTGAAAAGATCAAGCGCCTTGCCCAGTGGTGTGACGACTTGAATAAGGTGCAGGCCAAAATCCGTATGGGATGGCTGTATATCGAGCAAGAAGCCTTTGAGAAATATACGCCGAAAAGTTTCATGAGCTTGATTGATCTATTTGGGAGCAAACAATGAAACGCACACAGCGGTTATCCAAAGCCGATAGCACTGAACAGGGGGTAGCAAATGGGTAAGCTTGTTCTTCCCCTCACAGGATCCCCTCAAAATCATGAGTACCATCTGTGTGATAATCCGGAAGAAGCAGTCTGGAGGGAATTACTGATCTTTGCCGAGCCATTCGTATTGAAGAAATATTGGAATGGTTCCAAAAACGAAGAACTGATCACATTTGTTTGTACGTCAATAAGACAGGCTTACGAATACTACCGAGCAAGCAAACAATTGGGCGAGAACACAGCCCCTCTCTTTCTTTATTATTCCTGCCACAATCTCACCAAAGCGGTCCTCACTGTAAAAAATGATTCAATGGAGGACCTGAATCATCACGGGCTGACAACAACTGACAGGGCCGCAGACCTATTCAAATATCGAGTCAAACAGTGCGCCCAGGGCGTTTTTGGCAAACTAACTCAAGCCTTCGGTATGACATGGGCCTTGGATGATAATCAGGAATTTTTGTTTTCCGACTTCATCAAAAATACGATTGAGTTCGTCGATCCTATTGGAAATATCTTCGAACAGGAACCCACCATCATTCCCATTGGCATAACGAGAAACACGGAGGGGTTGGTTACCTTATCAATCAGCATTGTCGATTCTCAAAAGAGACAGCAGATACGCCGGTTGGTTAATGAAAAAACCGATTTAAAAAATCATTTTGATGAAAATAGCGGTTCGGATGAAAGTTACGATTATTTCAAGCAATACGCAGATAAGGCCACATTACAAAAAGACGGTTGTGAGACGGTTCGAAAGATGTTTTCGTTCAGCTATCTGCCCTGCAATGAAAAAATAATCTATTTGGACGTGTCGGAAAGAAGATTACCGCAAGCCTGCTGCTACTACGGCATGGTGTACATCCTCGGAATGATCGTGAGGTACTCCCCTCAAATCATCGGCGGGATCTTGACCAACCCCAATTCCGAATATCGCTGGCTAATTGAGCAGGTCTGTTTAAACACGAGAAGGCTTTATCCCAATTACATGCTCAATCTGATGACGGGGAAATCTTATAAGTTTGTGACGAGTGTCTGAAACGATAAAATGGCTTGATTTAACCTCCGACTTTGTGAGGGACAAGAAATTCTATGACCAAAAATCATTCTGAATCTTTGCAGAAAAGCCTCTTATCAAGAGAAACGGCAATGTTTAATGCCGTTATTAAGGAAAAATATGACTGGGCCGTGAATGACACGAATCGAAGAGGTGTCCTTGGACCCGGAGTAGGTGCAGCATTCGTTGAG
>JACQUX010000040.1 GCA_016210045.1 Deltaproteobacteria bacterium
CCGCACGGTTGCCGCTGCGCGACCGCTTCACCCTTGGCACCCTCTTCACCCTCACCCCCGCCCCCATCGGCCCAGAAAAAGCGCCCCCGCCGAAGGCGGGTCCGCCTGCGGCGGAGACTGCCTCGCCACCTGGGCCCACCACCCCACCGCGTGTTTGAATTATTGAGGACCACGCATGCACTTGCTCAGTCCGCCGATACGAATGCAACAATCCGGATTATGGGACACGCCAGATCGATTCTCGAAGGTGTGGCCCACAATAAATCAACCACATACAGCGGCGCCATCGCTGGCACAACGCGTGCATCACCAAATGACGCAACATTATGACGAGAATTCCCCCTAGAACACGAACGCCCCCGCGACCGCGCGGGATAGGGAACAGCGAATCAATGCGACCTTCTCGAAAAACTGTGACTATGCGATCTGACATTGCTCGGCCGGACAGTTCACACGCTGCTCCATCGACTCAGTCATCCAAGACTCCTCTCGGACCTGCTGCCGCAAGGTTTGCCGAGACCTCACCATTATCGAACGTGGCGATGCGCAATGAGGCCCACTTCGGCCCAACAGGTTTCTATTGGTTCATGGTCAGCCATAACATCCTCTTGCATCAGGAGTGCGTGCAGACGGGCGGACGGATTCTCGATGCATGGATCGGAGCACACGCGTCCACTGCCCCACTCCGGGTGCTAGATTTGGCCTGCGGAGGAGAACCGGTCGCTATCGCCGCACTCATGGAGCAGTTCCCTGCCCACGTATTTGAATATACCGGCGTTGATATTCATGCCGACCAAGCACAACAGGCCCGTTCGACATTTCGCTGGCCTGCCAATGTCCACGGCACGATCTGTGAGGGCAATGCCTGGGAATTGCAAACATTGCCGCTGCCGGGCCCGTTTGAGATCGTGTTTAGTGGATTGAACTTCCACCATGGGACACCGGAAGAACTCGCTTTTGTTGGTCGTGCCTTGCTTACTGTCATGCCCCGTGGGGGCATCTTGCTGAGTCACGACTTGTTTCGGCCGTCTGCCATTCCCTATCGTCGCCGCCCGGACCGCGATGCGCAATCGACGGCCCCTTTCTCTCTCGTGTCGCCAGCGGACATGGTCGCAGCCGGTATCCCTGCCCGCCGCCTCCCGGGGGAGAACAGCGAGCCACGTGATTGGCGGGAGGACCTCATTGCCAAGCTGGATCAAGAAATCCGCCGGCATGGTGGAGATGACGTAGGGCGCGAAATGAATCACGCCCATATCCGCGCCCGCGATTTCCCCGTCTCCGCTCCGGAACTGGCGACCATTTTGACCGAGATCGGCTTTGAGACCCACGTTTATGACTATGAGCAATCTGGTCATCCCATGCAGGAGTATTTTGCCATGATTGCGGCGTACAAATTGTGAGGCACTTGCGCATGCGTCCATCCATTTCGCCACGAATCTTTCTCGTTCCGGGGGCGCGACCTGACGTCACCACTGCGGTCAAGGGTCTTGCCACGCGCATCATGCGGCGTGGAACCGTGGTCCGGCCCCCAACAAGCTCACAGGAACCGGCCTATGACGCCGCCTATGTATACCGCCGGGAATATCAAGACCGGCTGCTCAAGGGGACCGATGTGACGCGTCGCCCTTGGGATATTCACGGCATCGTCGCCAGTAAGGCGCATCCCGGGGCCATCGTCGTGGATAGCGGTTGCGGCACCGCCTATAAGTCGATTCGCCAGGCCGCCAGCGTACAACTCGTGATCGGGCTCGAACCCAATGCAGAGATGATCGGCTGTGCCATTCGCAATGCCATGATCGCCGGCGCTTACAACGTCTGCTTTGTCACCGGCGACTGCGACAGCATGCCATTCACCGATGCAACAGTTGATCTGGTCGTGAGTTTTTTAGCGCCCCACAACGCCCGCGAAATCCACCGCGTGTTAAAACCCGGTGGCTGGGCCGTCGTGGAACGGGTCGGGGATCGGGATAAGGAGAACCTCAAACAGTACTTCGGTCGCGATCCCGAGGGGCCACGGGGGCAACTGCTCCATTTGGCCGCAGGGGAACGTGCCCGCACCATGGAGCAAGACTTTCGCGCACTCTTCTCCACCGTCGACGCCCAGAATGGATTCTGGGAAACGACCTACACCGTGGAGCAATTACGCGCGCTGCTGGAACAAACACCGACGGTACGGCACTACTCCGCGGCAGCAGATCGAGCCGCATTCGATCGACTGACCCAAGACCTCATGGTGGACGGAACCGTCAGGACCACACAGAATCGAGTGCTCGTTGTCGCTCAAAAACACTGAGCCGCATGTATGCAATGGCTGCTCTCCACAATCTGCGCGTTGTTATTCTGCCTGCACAGCGGCAATGCGCTGGCTGGGGCCACGCTGTCAGGGTGGAACGTCCGCTTATTGCCGAACGGCTGGTCTGCAGACCACGCGGCGTCGCGTTGGACACCGGCGGCAGACCTGGTCATCTCAAAAAAGTACGTCGGCTATATCGAATACACGGCCGATTTACACATCACGACTCTGGACCCCAACGATCCATTGGGGATTGACTTAAGCGACATCTCGGACAGCGACAAGACGTATGTCAATGGGACGTTGATCGGCAGTACGGGCAGCTTCCCGCCGGCCTATCAAGGCTATATTGACTACCCGCGAGAATACTTGATTCCCACGGAGAGCCTTTCCACGTCCCACGCGAACCAGCTCCGCATCCTCGTGTACGTGGAATACCCGGCAAAGAAAGGGGTACATATCTCGGCCGTACGCGTTGGATCGCACGCAGAGCTACAACATCGGAAATTTTTCCGCGAAGTCGCATGGTATGCGACTAAACTGCTCATGCCGTTCCTCTGTGCCATCCTCGCCATCATTGTTTTTCTATCCCTCAAAGCACTGGAGCAAAAGGCGTTTGCACTGATCTACATAGGAATTGCCGTCAGTTTTTGTTTGTTCGGGATCAGTCGCAGCCGCATTAGCTTTCACCTGTTTGATGTCGTCACGGCTTACAAAATCCTGATCTTGTCAAACATTGTGGGGGTCACACTCATTCTGTTCCATGCCGCCCAAGCCGCGACAAAAAAGCAACATTGGATACACGCTCTGATTTTCCTGCCACTTTGCTATTTCGCCTCCAGGGTGCTGTTGGAGACCTCGGTCAACGTGATCTTCATGCGCTACGAGCCGTGGTTCTACATTGGCACCCTGATGCTGGTCGCGTCGGCCGTCTGGGCCTCTGTGAACCGACATGCTGTCGGCGTGTTGTTCGTGTCTGGCGTGGGACTGCTGACCTTTCTCGGGGTCTATGACACGATCTTATCGATGACAAAAATCCGCCTCCCTTACTTATTCGATGTCGGGATCAGCGTGCTCATCCTCTGTATGCTTGGCAAGCACATCATGGAAATACGCAATAGCTATACAAGCATCACGCACCAACAAATCAAATTGCAAGCACAAGCAAATATCGCCGCCCAAGTCGCCCACGATATTCGCTCCCCACTCACGGCGTTGCGGGTGGTGGCGGGGCATTTGGCGGAGGTGGGGGAAGAGAAGCGGGTGATGATTCGGAATGCGGTGCAGCGGATCGAGGACATCGCGAACGACTTGGCGGGGAGGAAGGCGGCGGCGGGGCCGACCGGGAAAGAGTCACCAGCACCGGAGCATCTGTCCGTACAACTCCTCTCCAGCTTGATCGAGCCGCTGATCTCGGAGAAGCGGATGCAACTGCGCGCACGGTTGGGAGTGGAGATTGGCTGCGCGTTGGATGCGTCCGCGTATGGGCTCTTTGCGCGGGTGCAACCGGTCGAGTGCAAGCGGCTGCTGTCGAATGTGATCAACAACGCGGTCGAGGCGCTGGACGGCGCGGGCACGGTGACAGTCACGCTGGGGCAGGCCGATGACGTCCCGCAAATCATCGTCGCGGACACGGGCCACGGGATTCCGCCGGACGTGTTGCCGCGGCTGATGCAGCGCGGCGCGACGTTCGGCAAGGCCGGGGGCTCCGGGCTCGGGCTGTTTCATGCACGGACGACCGTCGAGCGCTGGGGCGGGACGCTGGCGTTGGCCTCGACGGTGGGCCACGGCACCACGGTCACTGTGACCTTGCCGCCGGCCGAGGCCCCCGGC